>NZ_PQVS01000035.1:0-546 GCF_002922995.1 Lelliottia sp. 7254-16 | reverse complement strand
GCCCTTCATCGCCTCTGACTGCCAGGGCATCCACCGTGTACGCTTAGTCGCTTAACCTCACAACCCGAAGATGTTTCGTAAAACACCATCGTGTTGCGAAAATTTGAGAGACTCGAACACACCGTCACTCTGTTCTTATTACGGAGAACAGACGCAGTGTGTCGTTTCAATTTTCAGCTTGATCCAGATTTTTAAAGAGCAAAACTTCGCAGTGCACCTTTTCAGGAACACTCTGAAGTTTTCTTAATTTTCGCAGTAAAAAGGATGGTGGAGCTATGCGGGATCGAACCGCAGACCTCCTGCGTGCAAGGCAGGCGCTCTCCCAGCTGAGCTATAACCCCATCACAAATGCTAAATCTCATTACCGATTCATTTCCTGCCAGAACTTACCAAAGGAATGAATTGGTAGGCCTGAGTGGACTTGAACCACCGACCTCACCCTTATCAGGGGTGCGCTCTAACCACCTGAGCTACAAGCCTGCAGAGATTTTTTACTGCTTATTTTTCATCAGACAATCTGTGTGGACACTACAAAGGCAGGTTCTT
>NZ_PQVS01000034.1:0-929 GCF_002922995.1 Lelliottia sp. 7254-16 | reverse complement strand
CCGTCGTCCATCGCGATTGGGTGGATCAGGGTAACAACCATTTTGATGTTGTCGCCCGGCATTACCATCTCTACGCCTTCTGGCAGTTCGATGGTGCCAGTCACGTCAGTTGTACGGAAGTAGAACTGTGGACGGTAGCCTTTGAAGAACGGAGTATGACGGCCGCCTTCATCTTTGGACAGGATATAAACTTCAGACTCGAACTGAGTGTGCGGCTTGATAGAGCCTGGCTTAGCCAGTACCTGACCACGTTCGATTTCTTCACGTTTAATACCACGCAGCAGAACACCTACGTTCTCACCAGCACGGCCTTCGTCCAGCAGTTTGCGGAACATTTCAACGCCAGTACAGGTAGACTTAGCAGTCTCTTTGATACCAACGATTTCAACTTCTTCGCCAACTTTAACGATACCGCGCTCTACACGACCGGTAACAACGGTACCACGGCCGGAGATGGAGAATACGTCTTCGATTGGCAGCAGGAATGGCTTGTCGATAGCACGTTCTGGTTCTGGGATGTAAGAATCCAGGTAGCCAGCCAGTTCAACGATTTTAGCTTCCCACTCTGCTTCGCCTTCCAGCGCTTTCAGAGCAGAACCACGGATGATTGGGGTATCATCACCTGGGAAATCGTACTGGGACAGAAGTTCACGAACTTCCATTTCTACCAGTTCCAGCAGCTCTTCGTCATCAACCATGTCGCATTTGTTCAGGAACACGATGATGAACGGAACGCCAACCTGACGACCCAGCAGGATGTGCTCACGAGTCTGAGGCATAGGGCCGTCAGTCGCAGCAACAACCAGGATTGCGCCATCCATCTGAGCAGCACCGGTGATCATGTTTTTAACATAGTCGGCGTGGCCTGGGCAGTCTACGTGTGCGTAGTGGCGAGTCGGGGTGTCATATTCAACGTGGGAAGTGTTGAT
>NZ_PQVS01000033.1:0-933 GCF_002922995.1 Lelliottia sp. 7254-16 | reverse complement strand
TGGAGTCGCTTATGCCCTGGGATGCGAGAGATACCATGTCATTACGTACCGAGTTTGTTCTGTTCGCCTCGCAAGACGGGGCGAACATCCGTTCTCTTTGCCGTCACTACGGCATTTCGCCCGCTACTGGCTACAAGTGGCTCGCCCGCTGGTCTGAACACGGCGCTGCCGGCCTGGCTGACCGCTCCCGCGTGCCTCATCATTCTCCGAACCGCTCATCTGACGCCATCACTGACCTGCTGCGCCTGGCGCATGCCCGTCATGAACGCTGGGGCGCGCGCAAGATTAAGCGCTGGCTCGAAGACCAGGGACACAGGATGCCCGCTTTCAGCACTGTCCATAACCTGATGGCCCGTCACGGCCTGCTGCCGGGCACGACACCGGGCATTCCGGCCACCGGCAGCTTTGAGCATGACGCCCCCAACCGCCTCTGGCAGATGGATTTTAAGGGTCACTTTCCCTTTGGGGGCGGCCGCTGCCATCCACTGACCCTGCTCGACGACCACTCCCGTTTTTCCCTCTGTCTGGCGCACTGCGACGATGAGCGGCGGGAGACCGTGCAGTCACAGCTGATTAACGTGTTCAGGCACTACGGGTTGCCGGAGCGGATGACGATGGATAACGGGGCACCGTGGGGCGACACCACCGGAGTCTGGACGGCACTGGAGTTGTGGCTGATGCGCCAGGGTATCCGGGTGGGCCACTCCCGGCCTTATCACCCGCAGACGCAGGGCAAGCTGGAGCGTTTTCACCGCAGCCTGAAGGCAGAAGTTCTGCAGGGGAAGTGGTTCGCGGACAGGGGTGAGCTGCAGCGTGCCTTTGACCACTGGCGCAACGTCTATAACCTTGAACGGCCGCACACCTCGCTGGATATGGCAGTGCCCGCTTCGCGGTATCAGCCATCAGCGCGGCAGTACAACAGTCACGCTGAAC
>NZ_PQVS01000032.1:0-4645 GCF_002922995.1 Lelliottia sp. 7254-16 | reverse complement strand
GTCAGGGAGAACTCATCTCGGGGCAAGTTTCGTGCTTAGATGCTTTCAGCACTTATCTTTTCCGCATTTAGCTACCGGGCAATGCCATTGGCATGACAACCCGAACACCAGTGATGCGTCCACTCCGGTCCTCTCGTACTAGGAGCAGCCCCCCTCAATTCTCCAGCGCCCACGGCAGATAGGGACCGAACTGTCTCACGACGTTCTAAACCCAGCTCGCGTACCACTTTAAACGGCGAACAGCCGTACCCTTGGGACCTACTTCAGCCCCAGGATGTGATGAGCCGACATCGAGGTGCCAAACACCGCCGTCGATATGAACTCTTGGGCGGTATCAGCCTGTTATCCCCGGAGTACCTTTTATCCGTTGAGCGATGGCCCTTCCATTCAGAACCACCGGATCACTATGACCTGCTTTCGCACCTGCTCGAGCCGTCACTCTCGCAGTCAAGCTAGCTTATGCCATTGCACTAACCTCCTGATGTCCGACCAGGATTAGCTAACCTTCGTGCTCCTCCGTTACTCTTTAGGAGGAGACCGCCCCAGTCAAACTACCCACCAGACACTGTCCGCAACCCGGATTACGGGTCTACGTTAGAACACCAGCCATTAAAGGGTGGTATTTCAAGGTTGGCTCCACGCAGACTGGCGTCCACGCTTCAAAGCCTCCCACCTATCCTACACATCAAGGACCAGTGTTCAGTGTCAAGCTATAGTAAAGGTTCACGGGGTCTTTCCGTCTTGCCGCGGGTACACTGCATCTTCACAGCGAGTTCAATTTCACTGAGTCTCGGGTGGAGACAGCCTGGCCATCATTACGCCATTCGTGCAGGTCGGAACTTACCCGACAAGGAATTTCGCTACCTTAGGACCGTTATAGTTACGGCCGCCGTTTACCGGGGCTTCGATCAAGAGCTTCGCGTTGCCGCTAACCCCATCAATTAACCTTCCGGCACCGGGCAGGCGTCACACCGTATACGTCCACTTTCGTGTTTGCACAGTGCTGTGTTTTTAATAAACAGTTGCAGCCAGCTGGTATCTTCGACTGGTTTCAGCTCCATCCGCAGGGACTTCACCTACACACCAGCGTGCCTTCTCCCGAAGTTACGGCACCATTTTGCCTAGTTCCTTCACCCGAGTTCTCTCAAGCGCCTTGGTATTCTCTACCTGACCACCTGTGTCGGTTTGGGGTACGATTTGATGTTACCTGATGCTTAGAGGCTTTTCCTGGAAGCAGGGCATTTGTTACTTCAGCACCGTAGTGCCTCGTCATCACACCTCAGCGTTAATAAGCGTCCGGATTTACCTAAACGCTCCGCCTACATGCTTAAACCGGGACAACCGTCGCCCGGCTAACATAGCCTTCTCCGTCCCCCCTTCGCAGTAACACCGAGTACAGGAATATTAACCTGTTTCCCATCGACTACGCCTTTCGGCCTCGCCTTAGGGGTCGACTCACCCTGCCCCGATTAACGTTGGACAGGAACCCTTGGTCTTCCGGCGAGCGGGTTTTTCACCCGCTTTATCGTTACTTATGTCAGCATTCGCACTTCTGATACCTCCAGCACCCCTCACAGGACACCTTCAACGGCTTACAGAACGCTCCCCTACCCAACAACACATAGTGTCGCTGCCGCAGCTTCGGTGCATGGTTTAGCCCCGTTACATCTTCCGCGCAGGCCGACTCGACCAGTGAGCTATTACGCTTTCTTTAAATGATGGCTGCTTCTAAGCCAACATCCTGGCTGTCTGTGCCTTCCCACATCGTTTCCCACTTAACCATGACTTTGGGACCTTAGCTGGCGGTCTGGGTTGTTTCCCTCTTCACGACGGACGTTAGCACCCGCCGTGTGTCTCCCGTGATAACATTCTTCGGTATTCGTAGTTTGCATCGGGTTGGTAAGCCGGGATGGCCCCCTAGCCGAAACAGTGCTCTACCCCCGAAGATGAGTTCACGAGGCGCTACCTAAATAGCTTTCGGGGAGAACCAGCTATCTCCCGGTTTGATTGGCCTTTCACCCCCAGCCACAAGTCATCCGCTAATTTTTCAACATTAGTCGGTTCGGTCCTCCAGTTAGTGTTACCCAACCTTCAACCTGCCCATGGCTAGATCACCGGGTTTCGGGTCTATACCCTGCAACTTAACGCCCAGTTAAGACTCGGTTTCCCTTCGGCTCCCCTATACGGTTAACCTTGCTACAGAATATAAGTCGCTGACCCATTATACAAAAGGTACGCAGTCACCTAACAAGTAGGCTCCCACTGCTTGTACGTACACGGTTTCAGGTTCTTTTTCACTCCCCTCGCCGGGGTTCTTTTCGCCTTTCCCTCACGGTACTGGTTCACTATCGGTCAGTCAGGAGTATTTAGCCTTGGAGGATGGTCCCCCCATATTCAGACAGGATACCACGTGTCCCGCCCTACTCTTCGAGTTCACAGCGTGTGCATTTTTGTGTACGGGACTATCACCCTGTACCGTCGGACTTTCCAGACCGTTCCACTAACACACGCGCTGATTCAGACTCTGGGCTCCTCCCCGTTCGCTCGCCGCTACTGGGGGAATCTCGGTTGATTTCTTTTCCTCGGGGTACTTAGATGTTTCAGTTCCCCCGGTTCGCCTCATGCCACTATGTATTCATGACATGATAGTGTGTCGAAACACACTGGGTTTCCCCATTCGGGTATCGCCGGGTCAAAGGTTCATATCACCTCGCCGACGCTTATCGCAGATTAGCACGCCCTTCATCGCCTCTGACTGCCAGGGCATCCACCGTGTACGCTTAGTCGCTTAACCTCACAACCCGAAGATGTTTCGTAAAACACCATCGTGTTGCGAAAATTTGAGAGACTCGAACACACCGTCATTCTGTTCTTATTACGGAGAACAGACGCAGCGTGTCGTTTCAATTTTCAGCTTGATCCAGATTTTTAAAGAGCAAAACTTCTTAATGCACTCGAAAGTACATTCAGAAGTTCATTATTCATCAGACAATCTGTGTGGACACTACAAAGGCAGGTTCTTCAGGTAAGGAGGTGATCCAACCGCAGGTTCCCCTACGGTTACCTTGTTACGACTTCACCCCAGTCATGAATCACAAAGTGGTAAGCGCCCTCCCGAAGGTTAAGCTACCTACTTCTTTTGCAACCCACTCCCATGGTGTGACGGGCGGTGTGTACAAGGCCCGGGAACGTATTCACCGTAGCATTCTGATCTACGATTACTAGCGATTCCGACTTCATGGAGTCGAGTTGCAGACTCCAATCCGGACTACGACGTACTTTATGAGGTCCGCTTGCTCTCGCGAGGTCGCTTCTCTTTGTATACGCCATTGTAGCACGTGTGTAGCCCTACTCGTAAGGGCCATGATGACTTGACGTCATCCCCACCTTCCTCCAGTTTATCACTGGCAGTCTCCTTTGAGTTCCCGGCCGAACCGCTGGCAACAAAGGATAAGGGTTGCGCTCGTTGCGGGACTTAACCCAACATTTCACAACACGAGCTGACGACAGCCATGCAGCACCTGTCTCACGGTTCCCGAAGGCACTAAAGCATCTCTGCTAAATTCCGTGGATGTCAAGAGTAGGTAAGGTTCTTCGCGTTGCATCGAATTAAACCACATGCTCCACCGCTTGTGCGGGCCCCCGTCAATTCATTTGAGTTTTAACCTTGCGGCCGTACTCCCCAGGCGGTCGACTTAACGCGTTAGCTCCGGAAGCCACTCCTCAAGGGAACAACCTCCAAGTCGACATCGTTTACGGCGTGGACTACCAGGGTATCTAATCCTGTTTGCTCCCCACGCTTTCGCACCTGAGCGTCAGTCTTTGTCCAGGGGGCCGCCTTCGCCACCGGTATTCCTCCAGATCTCTACGCATTTCACCGCTACACCTGGAATTCTACCCCCCTCTACAAGACTCTAGCCTGCCAGTTTCGAATGCAGTTCCCAGGTTGAGCCCGGGGATTTCACATCCGACTTGACAGACCGCCTGCGTGCGCTTTACGCCCAGTAATTCCGATTAACGCTTGCACCCTCCGTATTACCGCGGCTGCTGGCACGGAGTTAGCCGGTGCTTCTTCTGCGAGTAACGTCAATCACTGAGGTTATTAACCTCAATGCCTTCCTCCTCGCTGAAAGTACTTTACAACCCGAAGGCCTTCTTCATACACGCGGCATGGCTGCATCAGGCTTGCGCCCATTGTGCAATATTCCCCACTGCTGCCTCCCGTAGGAGTCTGGACCGTGTCTCAGTTCCAGTGTGGCTGGTCATCCTCTCAGACCAGCTAGGGATCGTCGCCTAGGTGAGCCATTACCCCACCTACTAGCTAATCCCATCTGGGCACATCTGATGGCAAGAGGCCCGAAGGTCCCCCTCTTTGGTCTTGCGACGTTATGCGGTATTAGCTACCGTTTCCAGTAGTTATCCCCCTCCATCAGGCAGTTTCCCAGACATTACTCACCCGTCCGCCGCTCGTCACCCGAGAGCAAGCTCTCTGTGCTACCGCTCGACTTGCATGTGTTAGGCCTGCCGCCAGCGTTCAATCTGAGCCATGATCAAACTCTTCAATTTAAGTTTGATGCTCGTGAATTAAACTTCGTAATGAATTACGTATGTTCACTCAGAGACTTTGGTATTCATTTAGCGTCTT
>NZ_PQVS01000031.1:0-9735 GCF_002922995.1 Lelliottia sp. 7254-16 | reverse complement strand
AGAAATCGGCGAACCGGAGGCCGGATGACAAGGGCTGGACGCCAGGGATGGCGGCCAGAGGCGAAACGAGACAGGGACGTCGAGTCGAGCCGACCGCAGGCAGCAGGCCGGGAGGTGAGCGCAGTGCAAAGCACCGATTTCCTTAAGGGGCGCGGGGATTGATAAGGGGGCAGCGCAGCCCCCTTATCACGTTCACTGTTTATTGGGTAATTATATTCTGCTGAACATGAGGTGAACGGAACAACCTCAGATGCTTAAATTTTCAGCAATGCGTCTCAGATCAAAGCTTATCCAACAGCTTCTTCACATCTTTACTGTTCTGCGAATCTTTGTTCTTGTCCGCCCACTCGTTCAAACGGCGTTTCGCTTCATCCTGCAGATGTTTACGCAGAATTTGGTCAACCTGCAGGCTATAATTCAGCTCCTGCCATTTACCGTAGACGTTGAGTGGAATCGGCGTTTCTTTCAGGGCCTCGATCAACGGCCCTTCACCTTTCCATCCAGACAGCACGCGAATATTAAAGCGGGTATCCGTCGTCTCTTTTACCAGGTCCATTGTGCCTTTGCCGGAAAGAACCAGCAGCGAGGATTGCCCCTGCATATCATCAAGGCTGAGCTGACCATTATCCAGAGTCATATCGGTTGTAAAGTTGTCGAGTCGGGTCGCACTTTCAAAGTTCTCTTGCGCTTTGACATTGCTGCTGCGCTCCACGGCCTGCTGTACAAGCTGCTGGAAATTGAGACCTTCCATACGGCTGTTGGTCAGGTCGACATGGGCCTGCCCCTGCCAGCTACGGCGAAATGCATCGGCGTCAATTTTATCGCCGGAGAAATCACCCGCCATCGTCAAGTTACCGGTTAGCGCGATCGGATAATTGAATGCCTGCAGAATGGTACCAATCTCGATGTTCTCAAGACGCGGCTGGAACTCCGCCTTGGCCATATCTTTGCGAACATCCAGCAGTCCAGGCAGAGAGATATGCCCCGCCCCCATCTGACCGCTGAGCTCGGAAATCACCAGCAATCCGTTATGGTTCAACATCTGACTGCTGACGTTAGTGAAATCGATTCCCCGCCAGCGCACCGTGTTGGCTTTGAGCAGAATATCCGCAGTGAAGCTGCGTAACCCGTTGTAATCTGGCGCTTCATCGCTCGATGCAATCACTGGGCGCGTCTGTTTTGGTGGCGTGGCCCCCAGTTGAGTATCACTCTCTGCCGTTGTCACCGGTTGCGGTGGCAGCAGAGTCTCCAGATTGAGCTTGTCAAACTGCAGATCGAACACCCATTTCGGCTGTTCGCCCAGCAGCACGCTGGCACGCCCTTTCAGGGAGCTGTCATTCGCTTGAAGGTTAAGGTTATTCAGTTCCAGCTGCTTTTGTTCTTCACGCCACAACGCCTGTAACGATCCCTGTCCGGTGATGCCCTGCGCCGGAAGATCGGCACCTGACAACTGCCAGTTCAGCTGTTGGATGTCTGCGGTAAGTTGGTGCGGATAATCAGAGGCGTTCAGGTTTGCATTCAGCGACAAAGTCATGTCACGTTGATTGCGATTAATGCGTCCCGAGAAATCAAGCGTCGCCAGATGGTGCTGGTCCTGCTCCATCTTGAGATTGATATTACGCACGGTGACCTGATCTTCATCTTCGTGCTGGAAGACCAACACGCTATCAACGACTTTCAGGCTGGCAATATCAAACGACCACCCGGCGTCTTCGGCGACGTCAGGCAGTGAATTTGCGCGCGGCGCAACAGGTGCATCCGGTTTACGCACGGCTTCAGACTGCGGCGTGAGCTGAATAACAGCGCCCTTGAGCATCACCTGATTCACCTGCAACTGATGGGAAATCAGCGGCATCAGGGCCACATCCAGACGCATGTTGTCAGCAGAAACCAGCGGTGCCGACGCACCGGGTGCTGTCAATGACATGCGACCGGAAAGAATGCTGAGCTGCGGCCAGACATGCCAGCGCAATGGCCCATCCAGCTTCAGTTCATACCCGCTTCGTGCTTCGACCTGCCGCACCATATAGGCACGGAAATCATTGGGGTTCACCAGCAGAACCAACGCTGAAAGGCCAGCAACCAGCACCACCAGCAAAATCATCAGCGTTGTCAGAACTCTTCTCATGGCATCCTCGGTGAAGCCTAAAAATCAGTCTTTATCAATACGACTGGCAACCGCACCCTGCTGGTCGCGATATTTCGCATCCTGGCGGCGATTGTAAGGGCGATCGGCCGGGCCGGTAAGCGGCTCGAAGCTCAACGCGCCAATCATCATACCAGGGCGTAAAGCCAGCGGCAGTTTTCCGGCGTTGAAGAACTCCAGCACGATGCGGCCAGACCAGCCGGGATCGATACGGTGCGCCGTCACGTGGACCATCAGCCCCAGGCGCGCCAGAGAAGAACGGCCATCCAGCCAGCCGACTAAATCGGCAGGTAAAGTGACAGATTCAAATGTCACCGCCAGTGCCAGTTCGCCCGGATGCAAATAGAACGCCTCGCCTTCAGCCAGCACGATTTCATCACTCATCACACGATCAAGTGCAGCACTGACTTCGTCTTTCGGCCCGCTCAAATCAATAAAGGGAGCGACGTGGCCGCTAAACGTGCGGAATTTATTGCCCAGACGCACGTCAACGGTGACACCGTTAATGCGCTCCACTGGCGGACGCGGGGTGATAGACAGACGCCCTTCATCCAGCCAGGCTTCTATATCTCGGTCACAAAGACGCATGACACTTTCTCCTTTCGTGCATCAAACCCCGAAGCCGCAATGGCTTCAGGGCAAACCCGGTTATCTTTGAACGGTACACAATTCGCGCGAATTATTCAAAAAACTGGCTGATTTTCGCTTTCAGGATATCGATAGCAATGCGGTTTTTACCCCCGCGCGGCACGATGATATCGGCGTACTGTTTTGACGGTTCGATAAACTGCAGGAACATCGGACGCACGGTTTTCTGATATTGCGCCATCACGGAGTCCATTGAGCGACCACGTTCGTTGACGTCACGCTTGATACGACGCATCAGGCAGATATCCAGTGGCGTATCGACGAAGATCGAGAAGTTCATCGCTTCACGCAAACGCGCGTCGGTCAGCAGCAGAATGCCTTCCAGAATGATGACCTTTTTCGGCTCAATGTGAATCGTTTCTTGCGTACGGGTGTGATCGACATAGCTATAGACCGGCAGATCGATAGGCGTGCCGTTTTTGATCATTTGCAAATGCTGGAACAGCAGGCTGTGATCCATGGCATTGGGATGGTCGTAATTCGTTTTTACGCGTTCTTCCATCGACAGATGGGATTGATCTTTATAGTAGCTGTCTTCGGGAATGACGCCGATGTGCTCATCACCAACTTGTTCACGCAGTTCGCGATAAAGCGTACTGGCAATAAGACTTTTACCTGAAGCCGATGCGCCGGCGATGCCTATGATGACGCACTGATGAGACTTATCAGTCATAAATTTAGCGACCTGATTAACCTGGATGTAAAGGAAGGACGACGCCTGAGCGTCAAACGCGGCAATTATAGGGATTTCGTGTGTCTGATACTAGTCGAAAGCGCAGGTAATGCGAGAGTCATTCCAAATACATGTTTTCGCCCTGACCCAAATTTTAACGCTCAAATTTACAGCGTTAATCATGAATTTTATGCAGACTAAGTGTTTAATAACTCTATGATGACAAATTATGAGCAGTCGGCATATGAATTGTAAATTGTTTGTACTAGCATAATCCAAATTAAAATTCTCACTCGTGCGGACCTGGTTCCTGGCAGCATGGCGTCTCTGGATAAAGCGGTAATGAATAAACAATACCAACGTGTTTTGGTGACTACCCCACATCCTTTACTACGGCTTGTCAGTCTTGGTCTGGTTACCTTTATCTTTACCCTTTTCTCGCTCGAACTGACGCGTTTCGGAACTATACTGGCACCTTTATGGTTCCCGACCTCGATCATGATGGTCGCGTTTTATCGCCACGCCGGAAAAATGTGGCCTGGAATCGCCCTCGCCTGCACCTTCGGCAATATTTTTGCGTCGTGGATGTTGTTCTCATGGGAGACGATCAGCTTCTGGTATACGGCGATCAACGTTATCGAAGCGTGCGTCGGCGCGCTACTGCTGCGCAAATTACTGCCCTGGTACAACCCGCTTAAAAATCTCGGCGACTGGATACGTCTGGCAATCGGCAGCGCCCTGGTGCCTCCTTTGCTGGGTGGGATTTTGGCCTGGCTGCTGGTTCCGAGCGCAGAACCGCTGCGTAACTTTTTTGTTTGGGTGCTTTCAGAATCGATCGGCGCGCTGGCTCTGGTCCCGCTAGGGCTGCTGTTCAAACCTCACTATTTACTGCGTCACCGCAACCCTAAATTGCTGCTGGAAACGCTCCTCACGATGGCCGTTACGCTGGTTCTGAGCTGGGTGGCGATTACTTTCCTGCCGTGGCCCTTTACCTGTGTGATCGTGCTGCTGATGTGGAGCGCCGTGCGCCTGCCGCGTATGGAAGCCTTCCTCGTCTTTCTGGTCACGGTGATGATGGTGTCGCTGATGATCGCGACCAAACCGATGCTGATTACGGCCCAGAATACCGACGTCATGCTCAACGCGCCGTGGCTGCCGTTCCTGATGATGCTCCTGCCTGCCAACGTAATGACTATGGTGATGTACGCTTTTCGCGCCGAGCGCAAGCACATCACCGAGAGCGAAGAACGCTTTCGCAATGCAATGGAGTATTCCGCCATTGGTATGGCGCTGGTGGGTATCGAAGGCCAGTGGCTCCAGGCCAATAAGGCCCTGTGCCAGTTCCTCGGCTATTCTCAGCCTGAACTCCAGGCCCTCACTTTTCAGCAGTTGACCTGGCCGGAAGATTTAAACAACGATCTTGAAAGCCTGGATGAGCTGGTCCGTGGCGACATCAACAGCTATTCGATGGAGAAGCGCTACTACACCCGCAACGGTGAAGTGGTCTGGGCGCTGCTGACCGTTTCCGTGGTGCGTCATACGGACGGTTCCCCGCTCTATTTCATCGCGCAGATTGAGGATATTAACGACCTCAAACACACTGAATGGGTCAATAAGCGCCTGATGGAGCGCATTACGCTGGCCAACGAAGCGGGCGGAATCGGCATTTGGGAGTGGGATTTACAGCCTGATGTCATTAGCTGGGACAAACGGATGTTCGAGATGTACGAGATCCCGGCGCACATCAAACCGACCTGGCAGCTGTGGCACGACAGTATCATTCCCGAAGACAGAGAACAGGCCGAACAGATAATCCGTGATTCGTTGATGGCCCGCGTTCCGTTTAAGCTTGAGTTCCGCATTCGCGTCAAAGAAGGCGTGCGCCATATCCGATCGCTGGCCAATCGGGTGCTTAACAAACAGGGTGAAGTCGAACGCCTGCTCGGCATTAATATGGACATGACCGAAGTTAAGGAACTTAACGAAGCCCTGTTCCAGGAAAAAGAGCGCCTGCACATCACCCTCGACTCCATCGGTGAAGCCGTGCTCTGTACTGATATTGATATGCATGTCACCTTTATGAACCCGGTCGCTGAGAAAATGAGCGGCTGGACGCAGCAAGAGGCGATGGGACAGCCGATCCTCAACGTGCTGCACATTACCTTTGGCGAGAACGGGCCGCCGATGGAAAACATTCATAGCGGCGATATGTCTCGTTCCGACATCAATCAGGATGTGGTGCTGCACAGCCGCAATAGCGGGACCTTTGATATTCACTACAGTATTACGCCATTAAGCACGCTGGACGGACAGAATATCGGCTCGGTGCTGGTCATTCAGGACGTCACCGAATCGCGCAAAATGCTGCGCCAACTGAGCTACAGCGCATCGCACGATGCCCTGACCCATCTGGCAAACCGTGGCAGTTTTGAAAGCAACCTCAAGCGAATGCTGCAAAACGTCCATGACACCCATCAGCGCCACGCGCTGGTGTTTATCGATCTCGACCGATTTAAAGCGGTGAACGACACCGCAGGTCATGCGGCGGGCGACGCCCTGCTGCGTGAACTGTCGTCCCTGATGCTGAGCATGTTGCGTTCAAGCGACGTGCTGGCACGTCTGGGCGGCGATGAATTTGGCCTGCTGCTTCCGGACTGCAATGTCGAAAGCGCACGTTATATCGCGGGTCGTATTATTCACGCCATCAACGATTACCACTTTATGTGGGAAGGCCGTTTGCACCGCATCGGGGCCAGCGCCGGTATCACGCTGATTGATGACAGCAACAGCCTGGCCGCCGAAGTGATGTCTCAGGCCGATATCGCCTGTTACGCCTCAAAAAATAACGGCCGTGGCGTGGTCACGGTGTATGAACCGCAGCAGGAAAGAATGCACAGCGGGCGCAGCACGATGTCGCTCGATGAGCAGTGGCACATGATCAAAGATAATCACCTGCTGATGATTGGCCGCAGCGTCGCCTCGCCGCGTATTCCGGAAAGCAGCACCTTCTGGCTGGTTTCCCTGCGCCTGTGGACCAGCCAGGGCGAAGTGCAGGAAGAACACGCGTTCCGCTCAGGACTGGCGGAGCCGGATCTCCTGCACGCTCTCGACCGTCGTATTTTCCAGGAATTTTTCCGCACCTTTGCGGCCCAGGTTGCTAATAAAGGCATGGGCGTGGCGTTGCCGCTCTCGCCAGAAGGGTTGTCCAGCACCACGCTGGTTGACGAATTGCTTGATTTGCTGGAGCAAAGCCCGCTGCCGGGACGCTTGCTGCATCTGGTGATCCCGGTCGAAACGCTGCAAAACCAGGATGCCAATATTCAGGACGGGCTGCAAAAACTGCGTCAGGCGGGTTGTCGTATCGTGCTGAGCCACGTCGGGCGCGATATGGATGTGTTCAACCATCTGAGCGCCCACATGGCGGATTATCTGCTGCTGGACCCGGAATTAGTGACCAACGTTCACGGTAATCTGATGGACGAAATGATGGTGACCATTATCCAGGGCCACGCCCAGCGACTGGGGATGAAAACCATCGCCGGGCCGAGCAATCAGCCGCTGATGATGGACACCCTGTCCGGCATTGGAATCGACTATATTTACGGCGATTCGATTTCCGAACCACAGCCGCTGGAGCTACTGCTGAATACCAGTTACTTCGCTATCAACTGAAGGTTTCCAGCCATCGGTGTACCAGATGTGAAGAAGCGCGTAAGAACGCCACGGCTGCCAGCGCTGGGCATAGTTGCGGATCTGCGCCGGTGTCATGCCAGCGAAGCGCTGTTTAATCAGATAATCATCCGGCAAAAACACATCTTTCGCCTGCCATCCACGCAGTGCTAAATAGTTCGCGGTCCAGCGCCCGATTCCTGGCCGCGTCTGAAGTGCTTTCATCCCCCCTTCTATATCGTCCGGCGGCTGGAGCGGAAATGTCCCCTCCACCACAGACTGCGCGAGATGAATCAGCGATTCAGCACGTTTAACCGGCATTCCCAGCGCCTTGAGCGCCAGCGGATCGGCGGCGGCCAGCGCAGCAGGCGTTGGGAAACAGGTGTAGTGCGGGAACTCTTTCAGCGGCTCACCGCATAACGCCACCACCCGCGCGGCAAGTTTAGAAGCCATCGACACGCTCACCAGTTGCCCAAGAATTGCCCTCAGCCCCTGTTCGTATGCGTCCATCGCACCCGGCAGACGTAGCCCCGGACGCGCCGCGCCGAGGTCACCCAGCGTGGACGCAATCTGCTGCGGATCGCAGGCAAGATCGAACAAACGTTCAATACGCTCCAGGCACGTCTGCGCGACCGGAATCAGCCCGTCACTGAGCGTCACCTCTAGCGTGCAGTCATTCTCGTTGGGCGTAACACGAAACAGCCCCTGATGCCCGTCGCAGGTGAAACTGCGCTCGTAATACTCGCCCGTGACGGTTTCCACGCCCACCACCGCACGCGCGCCGAGAAAACCAAACATCCATTGCCAGTCATACGGCGGTTGCCAGTTCAGGGTGTACATCGTTTCTCCTTTTGTTGTCTTTCACAGCATAACCTGACCAGGCCCGGCGCGCCTTGCTTTCATATTCCTGTTGTCGAGAGCGAGACATTTCGCTAAAGTCTCGCCCCTTCTCAACGGCATGGGGATTACGTCAGTGTTTATTGGTTTTGACTACGGTACCGCAAACTGCTCAGTGGCAGTGATGGATGACAATCAGCCCCGTCTGCTGAAAATGGAAAAAGAGAGTTCTCTGCTGCCGTCGATGCTGTGCGCGCCAACGCGCGAAGCCGTGAGCGAGTGGTTGTATCGCCATCATCAGGTTCCGGCAACGGGCACAGAAACCCAGGCGCTGCTGCGTCGCGCCGTGAATTTTAACCGTGATGAAGATATCGACGTGACGCCGTCCAGCGTACAGTTCGGCCTGTCTTCTCTCGCGCAGTACATCGAAGACCCGGAAGAAGTTTACTTCGTTAAATCACCTAAATCATTCCTCGGTGCCAGCGGGCTAAAACCCCAGCAGGTCGCGCTGTTTGAAGATCTGGTGTGCGCCATGATGCTGCACATTCGCAATCAGGCGCAGACTCAGGTTACGGAAACCATCACTCAGGCCGTTATCGGGCGTCCGATTAACTTCCAGGGCCTTGGCGGTGATGAAGCCAACCAGCAGGCGCAGGGTATCCTTGAGCGTGCGGCCCATCGCGCCGGTTTTCGCGATGTGGTGTTCCAGTATGAGCCTGTTGCCGCGGGGCTGGATTTTGAAGCCACGCTGCGCGAAGAAAAACGCGTGCTGGTTGTCGATATCGGCGGCGGTACCACCGACTGCTCACTGCTGCTGATGGGGCCACAGTGGCACCAGCGCCGTGACCGCGAAAACAGCCTGTTAGGCCACAGCGGCTGCCGCGTTGGCGGCAACGATTTAGACATCGCGCTGGCGTTTAAAAGCCTGATGCCGCTGCTCGGGATGGGCGGACAAACCGAAAAAGGCACCGCGCTGCCGATTCTGCCGTGGTGGAACGCCGTCGCCATTAACGATGTTCCGGCACAGAGCGATTTCTACAGCACCGCCAACGGACGCTTCCTCAATGACCTGGTGCGTGATGCCCAGGACGGCGACAAAGTGGCCCTGCTGCATAAAGTCTGGCGTCAGCGCCTGAGCTATCGCGTGGTACGCAGCGCCGAAGAAAGTAAAATCGCGCTCTCTGAAGCTGTCGATCACGCTGTGACGTTACCCTTTATCAGCGATGAGCTGGGGACGGCAATTTCTCAGGAAGGGCTTGAGACAGCGCTGAATCAGCCGCTGCAGCGTATTCTGGAGCAGGTTCAGCTGGCGCTGGAGAATGGTAACGAGAAGCCGGATGTGATCTACCTGACGGGCGGTAGTGCGCGTTCACCGCTGATCAAAAAAGCGCTAGCGGAGCAGTTGCCGGGTATTCCGATTGCCGGTGGTGATGATTTCGGTTCCGTTACCGCAGGATTAGCCCGTTGGGCGAAGGTGATGTTCAGTTGATGCTGTTGCCGGGTGGCGCTAACGCTTACACGGCCTACGGCTGCGGACCGTCCCCTCTCCCTTGAGGGTGTACGGTCCGGGGACATCATGAACACTTGTTCGGGGACATGGTAGACACTTACAACTAAGGCATACGAACCCGTTTTTGGAGTCGCTTATGCCCTGGGATGCGAGAGATACCATGTCATTACGTACCGAGTTTGTTCTGTTCGCCTCGCAAGACGGGGCGAACATCCGTTCTCTTTGCCGTCACTACGGCATTTCGCCCGCTAC
>NZ_PQVS01000030.1:0-19366 GCF_002922995.1 Lelliottia sp. 7254-16 | reverse complement strand
CCCGGAATACGACGAGGGCGTGATGGTCAGGAAAGTGGATATCAGCGGAAAACTGAGCCTGAGAGGGGTAACGCTGAAGGCAGGAAAAGCGTTCAGGGGCGAATATGTGGGACTGAAGGAAGGGGCTGAAGATGGCTGTTATGAGGTGTGGTGGTACAGCACGAAAGTGGGGGTGATCGACCTGAAGAAAAAGTCGATCACCATGGGTAAAGGATGTTAAATAGTGTTCACCATGTCCCCGAACACCTGTCTACCATGTCCCCGGACCGTACACTCCCACAGGGAGAGGGAACGCTTGCCCCCTCGCCCAAGGAGAGGGCCGGGGTGAGGGGAAAACTGTGACATCCGTTAACTATTCATAACTATGACAAATATGAACGGCTTCTGACATTTTGCATTTACCGGGATGTGATGCACTGCTGATATCGACCTTCACAGGAGATCCGCCATGAGCAGGACCCCGGTATTAGAGATGCGCAACATTGCCAAAACCTTTGGCAACTTTCACGCGCTCAAGGGTGTGGATCTGACGGTCTGGCCCGGTGAGATCCACGCGTTAATGGGCGAAAACGGTGCGGGCAAAAGTACCCTGATGAAGATCCTCGCGGGGGCGTATATCGCCACCAGCGGCGAGATCTTGATCGACGGTCAGCCGTACAACATCAAAGGCCCGAAAGATGCACTGGCCGCAGGCATTACCCTGATTTATCAGGAAATGCAGCTTGCGCCAAACCTGACGGTGGCGGAAAACATTTTCCTCGGCAGCGAGCTGTCGCGCGGCGGGTTGGTGCAGCGCAAAGAGATGGCGGCGCAGGCGCAGACGGTGATTGACCGCCTCGGTGCCCACTTCAAAGCCACCGACCTGGTGATGAAACTGACGATTGCCGAGCAGCAGCAGGTCGAAATCGCCCGCGCATTGCACCGCAACAGCCGCGTGCTGGTGATGGACGAACCGACCGCCGCCCTCTCTTCGCGCGAAACTCATCGCCTGTTTGAACTGATTTTGCGCCTGCGCGATGAAGGGATGGCGATTATCTACATCAGCCACCGCATGGCCGAAGTTTATGAACTGTCCGATCGCGTCAGCGTTTTGCGCGACGGTCAGTACGTCGGCAGCCTGACCCGCGACAAACTCAACGCCTCCGAACTGGTCAGGATGATGGTCGGTCGCCCCTTAAGTGACCTGTTTAATAAAGAGCGCGATATCCCGCTGGGAAGTGCGCGCCTGAACGTCCATCACCTGACCGACAGCAAAAAAGTGCAGCCGTGCAGTTTGCAGGTGCGATCCGGTGAAATTGTCGGGCTGGCCGGGCTGGTTGGGGCCGGGCGTTCGGAGCTGGCGCAACTGATCTTCGGCGTACGCAAAGCCACGGGCGGCATGATTGAAGTCGACGGCGAACCGGTGGTGATCCACTCCCCACGTGCCGCCATCGACCACGGCATCGGGTTTTTAACCGAGAACCGCAAAGAACAGGGGCTGTTTTTAGAGCTGGCGGCGCAGGAGAACATCACTATGGCAACACTGGAGCGCGATTCGACCTGGGGCATGCTCGACCGCAAAAAAGCCCAGTCGATCTCCGATGACGCCATCGCCCTGCTCAACATTCGCGTCCCGCATTCCCAGGTGCGCGCCGGTGGGCTGTCCGGTGGCAATCAGCAAAAACTGCTGATCTCCCGCTGGGTGGCGATTGGCCCGCGCATTCTGATCCTTGATGAGCCGACGCGCGGCGTCGACGTCGGGGCAAAAAGCGAGATCTACCGGATCATGAACCAGATGGCGCGCAAGGGCGTGGCGATCCTGATGATCTCCAGCGAACTGCCGGAAGTCGTCGGCATGAGCGACCGGGTCTACGTGATGCGCGAAGGGAGCATTGCCGGGGAGCTGCTCGGCGAAAGCATCACTCAGGAAAATATTATGACGCTGGCAACCGGCGTGAACGACACTCATCAGGCGGTGCAATCATGACACATTCAACCAATCCGCAGCAGGTGGCGAAATCCGCCTCCGCCAAAAAAATGCTGATGAGCGATCTGATGCAAACGGTCGGGATTTTACCGATTCTGATTCTTATCGTGGCGGTATTTGGCTTTATCGCGCCGAACTTCTTCACCGAAAGCAATCTGCTCAACATCACCCGTCAGGCGTCAATCAACATCGTGCTGGCTGCCGGGATGACCTTCATCATTTTGACCGGCGGAATCGACCTGTCGGTAGGGTCGATTCTCGGCACCACGGCGGTGGCGGCGATGGTGGTGTCCCTCATTCCCGAACTGGCGATGCTGTCAATTCCGGCGGCGCTGATGCTCGGTATGGTGCTGGGATTGTTTAACGGCGCGCTGGTGGCCTTTGCCGGACTGCCGCCGTTTATTGTCACCCTCGGCACCTATACGGCCCTGCGCGGGGCGGCGTATCTGCTGGCCGACGGCACGACGGTCATCAACTCGAATATTAATTTTGAATGGATCGGCAATAACTACCTCGGCCCGATTCCGTGGCTGGTGGTGATTGCCCTGGCGGTGATTGCCGTGTGCTGGTTCATCCTGCGCCGCACCACGCTGGGCGTTCATATCTACGCGGTAGGCGGCAACATGCAGGCCGCGCGACTCACCGGGATCAAAGTCTGGCTGGTGCTGTTGTTTGTTTATGGCATGAGCGGTTTGCTCTCTGGCCTCGGTGGGGTGATGAGCGCCTCACGCCTGTACAGCGCTAACGGCAATTTAGGCACCGGCTATGAGCTGGATGCCATCGCGGCGGTGATCCTCGGCGGGACCAGTTTCGTCGGCGGGATCGGCACGATCACCGGCACGCTGGTGGGCGCGCTGATCATCGCCACCCTGAATAACGGCATGACGTTAATGGGCGTTTCGTATTTCTGGCAACTGGTGATCAAAGGGGCGGTGATCATCATTGCGGTGCTGATCGACAAATACCGTACCCGACACCATCAAAGTGCATAACAACAACACCCTACGATAATGAGGAAAACAGCATGAGATTGAAGCCACTGGTTACCGCGCTCTGTGCTGGCGCACTGCTTGCCGCAGCCCCGTTTGCGCAGGCGAAAGATCTGAAATCCATCGGCGTGACGGTGGGCGATCTCGCCAACCCGTTCTTCGTGCAGATAACGAAAGGGGCGGAGCTGGAAGCCCGCAAACTGGCGGGGGATAACGTCAAAGTGACGCTGGTCTCCAGCGGCTACGATCTGGGCCAGCAGGTTTCTCAGATTGATAATTTTATCGCCGCGAAGGTCGATATGATAATTCTCAACGCCGCTGACTCGAAAGGGATCGGCCCGGCGGTGAAGCGCGCGAAAGAGGCGGGGATCGTGGTGGTGGCGGTTGACGTGGCAGCCGAAGGGGCCGATGCGACTATTACCTCCGATAACACCCAGGCGGGCGAAATGGCCTGTAAATACATCACCGACCGCCTGAAAGGCAAAGGCAATGTGGTGATCATCAACGGACCGCCGGTCTCTGCGGTACAAAACCGTGTGGAAGGCTGTCAGACCGAATTCAAACGCCACCCGGATATCAAAGTGCTGTCGGATAACCAGAATGCCAAAGGCAGTCGTGAGGGCGGACTGGAAGTGATGACCGCGCTGCTGGCGGCCAATCCGAAGATCGACGGCGTGTTCGCGATTAACGATCCGACGGCGATCGGTGCCGATCTGGCGGCGAAACAGGCCCAGCGCAGCGAGTTCTTCATCGTCGGCGTGGACGGCAGTCCGGACGGTGAAGAGGCGCTGAAGCGCGAGAATTCACTGTTTGTGGCGACGCCAGCGCAGGACCCGCAGGTGATGGCGGCGAAAGCGGTAGAGATCGGCTATGACATTCTGCAGGGCAAAGCCGCGCCAAAAGAGCCGGTGCTGATCCCAGTGACGATGATCGATAAGAAGAGCGTCGGGACATATAAGGGGTGGACGGTTAAGTAATATTTGTGCGGCCTGATGCCCTCACCCTAACCCTCTCCCACAGGGAGAGGGGATTTTTCCCCCTCTGCATTTGGGAGAGCGCACTTTTTCCCCTCTGCATTTGGGAGAGCGTACTTTTCCCCCTCTGCATTTGGGAGAGCGCACTTTTCCCCCTCTGCATTTGGGAGAGCGCACTTTTTCCCCTCTACATTTGTGAGAGGGTACTTTTTCCCCCTCTCCCCTGGGGAGAGGGCCGGGGTGAGGGGCCCAGCGCATACCATCAAAAGGAGTTCCCATGAAACGCTCCGAAATCAATGAAATTCTCGGCCATACGCGGCAGTTCTTTTCAATGCATAACGTTCACCTTCCGCCGTTTGCCAGCTTCCCGCCGACCCAATGGCGGCAGCTCGATCATAACGCCTGGCGCGAAGTGTTCGATCTCAAACTCGGCTGGGATGTGACCGCCTTCGGCGGCAATAGCTTTGCCGCTCAGGGACTGACCCTGTTCACCTTGCGCAACGGGTCTCCGAACGGCGTGCCTTACGAAAAATGCTACGCGGAAAAAATCATGCACGTCCGCGACGGCCAGGTCACGCCGATGCATTTCCACTGGCGTAAACGCGAGGACATCATCAATCGCGGCGGTGGAAATCTGATTATTGAGCTGTGGAACGCGGGCGGTCATGAAGAGACCGAAAACACCGACGTCACGGTGGTGGTTGACGGCTGTATTCAGACCCACGCGCCCGGCAGCCAGCTGCGCCTGACGCCCGGGGAGAGCATCTGCCTGACGCCTGGCCTGTACCACAGTTTCTGGGGGGAGCGCGGGTTTGGCGATGTGCTGGTGGGGGAAGTGTCATCGGTCAATGACGACGAACACGACAACCACTTTTTGCAGCCGCTCTCGCGCTACAACAACATTGAAGAAGACGAAACGGCGGTGCTGGTGCTCTGTAACGAGTACAGCCTGTTTCGAACCTAAGGAGTGAATAATGCCGCTAATTTCTCTCGCCGCCGGGCTGGAACACGCCCGTGAACATCGCTACGCGCTCGGCGCGTTTAACGTGCTCGACTCGCACTTTTTGCGCGCCCTGTTCGCCGCCGCAACCCAGGAGCGCTCGCCGTTTATCATCAATATCGCCGAAGTGCATTTTAAGTATTTATCGCTTGATTCATTGGTCGAAGCGGTCCGTTTCGAGGCCGCACGACACGATATTCCGGTAGTTCTCAATCTCGATCACGGCCTGCATTTTGAGGCGGTGGTGCGGGCGCTGCGCTTAGGATTCAGCTCCGTGATGTTTGATGGCTCCACCCTTAGCTATGAAGAGAATATTCGCCAGACCAGGGAAGTTGTGAAGATGTGCCACGCCGTGGGCGTGTCGGTGGAAGCGGAGTTGGGCGCGGTCGGCGGTGACGAAGGCGGCGCATTGTACGGCCACGCCGACGAAGCGTTTTTCACCGACCCGACCCTGGCTCGCGATTTTGTCGATCAGACCGGCATTGATGCCCTCGCCGTTGCGATTGGTAATGCGCACGGGAAGTACAAAGGCGAGCCGAAGCTCGATTTTGCGCGCCTTGACGCAATCCGCCAGCAAACCGGCCTGCCGCTGGTGCTGCACGGCGGGTCCGGGATCAGCGACGCCGATTTCCGTCGCGCAATTGAGCTGGGTATTCACAAAATCAATTTCTATACCGGGATGTCGCAGGCAGCGCTGGCCTCCGTCGAGCAGCGGATCACCCATCGACAGCCGATTTACGATGAGTTTGCCGAGCTGCTGTTAGGCATTGAAGAGGCGATCACCGACACGGTGTCTGAACAGATGCGTATTTTCGGCAGCGCGGGGAAAGCCTGATGGAACGCCGGGGCGTTATTGCCGCAGGGAATATGCTCGTCGATCATGTGCATCAGATTGTGCAGTGGCCGGAGCGCGGATGGCTGGCAGAGATTATTCACAGCGAGCGGGCCACCGGCGGCGCGCCGCTGAATGTGTTACTCACGCTGGCGAAAATGCACGTCGGCCTGCCATTACAGGCGGTCGGGCTGATTGGCGACGACAGCGACGGGGACTATATCCTGGCGATGCTCGACCAATATCACGTCAACCGCCAGCGGGTACAGCGCACCACCTTTGCGCCGACGTCGATGTCGCAGGTGATGACCGATCCCAGCGGACAGCGCACCTTTTTCCACTCGCCGGCGGCCAACCGTCTGCTGGATCTCCCGGCTTTCGACCGGCTCGATCCGTCGATGAAGATTTTCCATCTCGGGTATCTGCTGCTGCTCGACAGCCTGGATCTGCCGGACGACGAGTTTGGCACCCGCAGCGCGCGTCTGCTCTCCCAGATGCGCGACCTGGGGTACGAAACATCGCTCGATTTAGTGTCGCGCAAAGGCGATCCGCGCTATCAGCCGCTGGTGCTCCCTGCCCTGCGCTATGTGGATTATCTGGTGATTAACGAGCTGGAAGCCGGTGAGTTTAGCGGGCTGGAAATGCGCGACAGCAGTAATACACCGAACATTTTGCATATCGCCGAAGCCGCGTCGCAGCTGCTGACGGCAGGTGTGCGCCAGCGCGTAGTGATTCACTGCCCGGAAGGTGCCTGGGGCGAAGCGCCGGGTGAGCAAGGCCAATGGGTGCCCTCACGACAGCTGGAACCGAATGAGATTATCGGCAGCGTAGGGGCTGGGGATGCGTTTTGCGCGGGCTTTTTATACGGCTGCCACGAGGCGTGGTCCCTGCCAGACAGCATTGCCCTGGCGCACGCCTGCGCGCGGGCCAGTCTGCTGGCGGCGAATGCCATTGATGGCGCGAAAACGCTGGTCGAGCTGGAATCCAGCCTTTAGGCCGCTTTATCGTTGTGAGAAACGTCTGCGGCAAAGACATAGCCGAGGCCGCGAATGGTTTTGATCAGCAGCGGCTGATGGGGATTGATCTCAATTTTTCGCCGCAGGCGCATGATCAGTACGTCGATCGTGCGATCAAACACTTCGGCGCTTTCGCTATGGGTCAGCTCCAGCAGCTGTTCCCGGCTTAATACCCGACGGGCATTCTGCGCCAGCGCCAGCAGTAAACCGTATTCGCCCTGCGTTAACGGAACGGTCGACTGCTGCGGGGAGCTTAATTCACAGCGGGTCGTGTCGAGCGTCCAGCCGTTAAAGCCTAATCCCGCTGCGCGCGGCGCAGTCGGTTCCGCCGCCAGCACGCCGGTGCGCCGCAAGACAGCTTTGACGCGGGCAACGACGACGCGCGGATTAAAGGGTTTGCCGATGTAATCATCCGCACCCATTTCCAGCCCGACGACCACATCCGATTCGCTACCGAGACCCGTAAGCATAATCACTGGTAGCTCAGGGCGTTGCTTTTGGAGCTGTTGTAAAACCTGCAATCCGTTGATATCCGGCAGCATCATATCCAACAACACCAGCGCGATGTCCGGCTCTCGCTGGGCCAGCGCCAGCGCATCCCGCCCGGTGTGGCAGACGTGCACCGTAAAGACGTGCTCGTTAAGCACATCCTGCAGCAGTTCGCAGACCGCCGTATCGTCATCAACCACCAGAATCGCCGGTTTCATCGTATGCTTCCGTCAGGGGATTATGTTAAGTCTGACCTATTCTGCAATCGGCTCCAGCCAAATCCATCATTGCGTGATGGAATTTCAACCCATGTCACATCCATTGCCTCTTCGACACGTCAATTTTGACGATTGCCTGTTTCTCGTCAGGGTATTGATTGCACATCAGCCGTAAAGTCAGGCCATACCCACAATAAAAACATGGCATAGAAGCTGCATAAAGGGTGGGAAATATGTGATTAACTGGAGCGAGACCGATGAAAAAAGTCGTCACGGTTTGCCCCTATTGTGCCTCGGGTTGCAAGATAAACCTGGTGGTCGATAACGGCAAAATCGTCCGGGCGGAGGCTGCACAGGGTAAGACCAATCAAGGTACGCTGTGCCTGAAAGGCTACTATGGCTGGGATTTTATTAACGATACCCAGATCCTCACCCCCCGTCTTAAAACCCCCATGATCCGTCGTCAACGCGGCGGCAAGCTGGAATCCGTCTCCTGGAACGAGGCGCTGGACTACGTCGCCAAACGCCTGAGCGATATCAAAGCCAAATACGGCCCGGACGCGATCCAGACCACCGGCTCATCGCGTGGAACGGGTAATGAAACCAACTATGTAATGCAAAAATTCGCGCGCGCCGTTATTGGTACCAATAACGTCGACTGCTGCGCTCGCGTCTGACACGGCCCATCGGTTGCAGGTCTGCACCAGTCGGTCGGTAACGGCGCAATGAGTAATGCTATTAACGAAATCGATAACACCGATTTGGTGTTTGTTTTCGGCTACAACCCAGCGGATTCCCACCCTATCGTGGCGAATCACGTGATTAACGCGAAACGCAACGGGGCGAAAATCATCGTTTGCGATCCGCGTAAAATTGAAACCGCACGCATCGCGGATATGCACATCGCGTTACGCAACGGCTCGAATATCGCGCTGCTGAATGCGATGGGTCACGTCATTATCGAAGAAAATCTGTACAACCAGGCCTTTGTTGCTACTCGTACGGAAGGCTTCGAGGAGTATCGCAAGATTGTCGAAGGCTACACGCCAGAGTCGGTCGAAACGATTACCGGCGTCACTGCGCAAGAAATTCGCCAGGCGGCGCGGATGTACGCTGCCGCCAAAACCGCGTCGATTCTGTGGGGCATGGGCGTGACCCAGTTCTATCAGGGCGTGGAAACCGTGCGCTCGCTAACCAGCCTCGCGATGCTGACGGGCAACCTCGGCAAACCGCACGTCGGCGTCAACCCAGTGCGTGGGCAGAATAACGTTCAGGGTGCCTGCGATATGGGCGCGCTGCCGGATACCTATCCGGGCTATCAGTACGTCAAATTCCCGGAAAACCGCGCGAAATTCGCCAAGGCCTGGGGCGTTGAAAGTCTGCCGGAACACACCGGATATCGCATCAGCGAGCTGCCGCACCGCGCGGCGCACGGTGAAGTGCGGGCGGCCTACATCATGGGCGAAGATCCGCTGCAAACCGATGCCGAGCTGTCGGCGGTGCGCAAAGGCTTTGAGGATCTCGAGCTGGTGATTGTGCAGGACATCTTCATGACCAAAACCGCGGCGGCGGCGGATGTGATTTTACCGTCAACGTCATGGGGCGAGCACGAAGGCGTCTACACCGCTGCGGATCGCGGCTTCCAGCGCTTCTTTAAAGCGGTCGAGCCGAAGTGGGATCTGAAAACAGACTGGCAAATCATCAGCGAAATCGCCACCCGGATGGGTTATCCGATGCACTACAACAACACCCAGGAGATCTGGGATGAGTTGCGCAATCTGTGTCCGGATTTCACCGGGGCAACCTATGAAAAAATGGGCGAACTGGGCTATATCCAGTGGCCGTGCCGCGATGAGTCAGAGGCCGATCAGGGTACGTCTTACCTCTTTGCCGAGAAGTTCGACACCCCGAACGGGCTGGCTCAGTTCTTCACCTGCGACTGGGTGGCGCCTATCGACAAACTCACCGACGAGTATCCAATGGTACTGTCAACGGTGCGTGAAGTGGGCCACTACTCCTGTCGTTCGATGACCGGTAACTGTGCGGCGCTGGCCGCGCTGGCGGATGAACCGGGCTACGCACAGCTTAACACCGCCGATGCTGCACGACTGGGCATTGAGGATGAAGCGCTGGTGTGGGTCAACTCGCGCAAAGGCCGGATCATCACCCGTGCGCAGGTGAGCGATCGCCCAAACAAAGGGGCGGTTTACATGACCTATCAGTGGTGGATTGGCGCCTGTAACGAACTGGTGACGGAAAACCTCAGTCCGATAACCAAAACGCCGGAGTATAAATATTGCGCCGTGCGCGTTGAATCGATTGCCGACCAACAAAGCGCCGAACAATATGTGATAGATGAATATACCAAACTGAAAGCCAGATTACGCGAAAGCGCGATGGGTTAGCTTTATTACACGTTCAAAGAATAAAAGGGATGATTTATTCATCCCTTTTTTTATTGGTAGCTTTCATATAAATCACACCAATATTATTACGGAACCCAGCTCGCAGAATAATATGCAATTTTAAAAGAATGAAATTACATCTTTGCATTTTAATTCAGAGGGATAAGATGGCGACGGGTGCTTAAGACTTTCTGTTTTGAGCATAGAGTTAAGTATTAGCAAGGAGCAGAAAGTGGAAAGCCCCAGGAAAACTTTCATTCACCTGAGGCTACTAAATGTATGTGTACGTATAAATTCGTGCGCATACACCACATCAACTCCAACCAAGTTGAGAGTAGCCTCTTATTCTTTTTGACGCAAGGAGTAATAGGCATGACGCCTTTAAAAACCATGTTAGGCATTGTATTAATCGTTTGTCTAACAATCGTGATTTTTACCTTTATTAATCGCGGCAGGCTGTGCGAGTTATCAATAAAGAGTGAACATCAGGAGGTGGCGGCAAAATTAGCCTGTATTGCAGGTTAATTTTGTGGGCGGGGAAACCCGCCCGGCTTGTCTGGACGCTGAGGTCTTAACGCACCCTTTTTATTCTTCTCAGACCGCGATTATACTGGCCGCTGTAGACCCGAAAGATAAGAGCTTATGAAAACCCTTTTTACGCTGTTATTCCTTTTTACCTCGTTTGTGAGGGCTGACGAACTCGGCAGCCAATATAAAGAACAAGCCGAAGCAGGCGATGCGCGGGCCCAGTACTATCTGGCCGATACCTACTTTAGTGCGGGCGATGATAAACAGGCCGAGCTGTGGGCAGAGAAATCCGCAAAAGGCGGTGAGGTCGATGCTGTGGCACTGCTGTCACAAATTCATTTTAAACACGCCGACTACGCGCAGGCCAAAACGCTGGCGCAACAGGCAACCATTGCGGGCAGTAAACGCGGGGCCATCATGCTGGCGCGACTGTTGGTGAATACCCAGGCGGGTAAAACGGATTATCCTCAGGCGATAAAACTGCTGCGGACCGCCACCGATGATATCGACAGTGACTCTGCGGTTGATGCGCAGATGCTGCTGGGTCTGATTTACGCCAACGGCGTTGAGATGCCGCAGGATGATGCGCAGGCGGAAATGTGGCTCAAGCGCAGCTCTGCCATTTCGCGTACCGGTTACGCAGAATACTGGGCGGGTATGGTCTTCCAGCAGGGTGAAAAAGGCTTTATCACACCAAACAAACAGAAGGCGCTGTACTGGTTTAATCTGAGCTGTAGCGAAGGGTTTGATACTGGATGCGAAGAGTTTGATGCTCTGAGTGGGGAGTAAAAAGCCTGATGGCGCTACGCTTATCAGGCCTACAGTGAACACCTGTTTTGTAGGCCGGGTAAGGCGAAGCTGCCACCCGGCTTTTTTTTACGTTACTGATCCGCCGTCTTATCAAAACGACCCAGCACGTCGCGCTCGTACGCTAGCGCTTTTTTACGGTCGAACTGATGTTCCCACTTGGCGATAACCAGCACCGCCAGCGCATTCCCCACCACATTCAGCGCGGTACGCGCCATGTCGAGAATACGGTCAACACCGGCGATAAACGCCAGGCCTTCCAGTGGAATACCGACGCTACCCAGCGTTGCCAGCAGCACGACGAAGGAGACACCCGGCACGCCGGCGATCCCTTTTGACGTCACCATCAGCGTCAGCACCAGCACGATTTCCTGCCACAGGGACAGATCGATTCCGTACAGCTGGGCGATGAAAATCGCCGCAATACTCTGGTACAGCGTTGAGCCATCGAGGTTAAAGGAATACCCGGTCGGCACCACGAAACTGGTGATAGACGCTGGCGCGCCATAGGCTTCCATCTTCTCAATAATACGCGGCAGCACGCTCTCGGAGCTGGCCGTGGAGTAAGCCAGAATCAGCTCGTCTTTCAGAATACGAATCAGGATCCAGATGCTCAGCCCGCAGATACGCGCGACCAGCCCCAGCACCACCAGCGCAAAGAACAGAATCGCGAAATGCACCAGAAGAACCAGCTTCGCCAGCGGCCACAGGGAGGCAAACCCGAAGTTCGCCACGGTCACAGCGATCAGCGCAAACACACCCACCGGGGCGTAGCGCATCACCATATGCGTCACTTTAAACATGGTTTCGGAGATCGAACGGAACACCGTCACCAGCGGTTCGCGGTGCGTGGCGGGCAGGGAGGAAAGGCCCAGACCAAACAGCACCGAGAAGAAGATGATCGGCAGCATTTCGCCCTTCGCCATCGACGCCACGATATTGGTCGGCACCAGCGACAGTATGGTCCCCATCAGGCCATGTGCATGGCTTTGCACTTCTGCGGTTGTGCTTTGGTATTTCGAAATATCCACCGTCGCCAGTTGTGACATATCAATCCCGGAACCCGGCTGGAACACATTCGCCAGCGTGATACCTAAAATGATAGCAACCGTAGTGATCACTTCGAAATAGATGATGGTTTTCGCACCAATACGGCCTAACTGCTTGGCATCGCCCACACCCGCGATACCTACGATAAGCGTAGAGATCACAATCGGGACAACAATCATTTTGATCAGGTGAATAAAGATATCGCCCGCCGGTGACAGCATATTCGCCACCAGCCACTCGCGGTCGTCACTGTGATAATGCAGATAACTGCCCAGCAAGATGCCCAGCACCATCGCCAGCAAAATTTGCCAGGCAAGGCTGATTTTCAAATTTTTCATAAAAACGGACTTCCTCAATGAAGCGCCCTTCCCCATTACTGGCAGGAATGGCACATACTGAAAGGGTATGAATTGTGTTGCGTTGGTTTATAGGGTTTTTAACGCGCCGTATCAGTATCATTTGCATGGCCTGCTGCGCAACCCTTTAAGAACGAGGCTTTTCACTACAAAAAGCCGATATGACGCTAATTTGTAATAATTCTTATAAATAACCTTTTGTTATAAAAAAGCTTTTTTTCAACTAAATGTGAATAATCCACGCAGTAAATTATTTCCCTTCAAAGTTTCGATTGCTGATTTTTTAATCTGTTCATTTAATGCGTGATCTGTCGCCCAAATAACAAACAAAGCTATCAAAGCCCCTACAATTAACGTTTTTGCGACATATTATTAACATCCTAAAAGGAGAACAAAAGCCATGAGCCAAATTCACAAACACGACATTCCCGCAAATATTGCGGACCATTGCCTGATAAATCCGGAGCAGTACGAGGAAAAGTACCAGCAATCTGTCTCTAACCCTGATGCCTTCTGGGGTGAGCAGGGTAAAATTCTTGATTGGATCACGCCTTACCAGAAAGTGAAAAACACCTCTTTTGCGCCGGGCAATATCTCGATTAAATGGTATGAAGACGGCACCCTGAACCTGGCCGCAAACTGCCTCGACCGCCATCTTTCCGAGCGCGGCGACCAGACCGCGATTATCTGGGAAGGCGACGACGCCTCGCAGAGCAAACACATTACTTATAAAGAGCTGCACCGCGACGTCTGTCGTTTTGCCAACGTGCTGCTTGAACAAGGCATCAAAAAAGGCGATGTGGTCGCCATTTATATGCCAATGGTGCCGGAAGCCGCCGTGGCGATGCTCGCCTGCGCACGCATCGGCGCCGTGCACTCGGTGATTTTCGGTGGTTTCTCGCCTGAAGCGGTCGCCGGGCGCATTATCGACTCCAGTTCAAAACTGGTGATCACCGCTGACGAAGGCGTGCGCGCCGGTCGCGGCATCCCGCTGAAAAAAAACGTCGACGAAGCGCTGAAAAACCCGAACGTCAAAACCATCACCAACGTCATCGTCCTTAAACGCACCGGCGGCAACGTCGAGTGGAAAGAGGGCCGCGACCTGTGGTGGAGCGATCTGATTGAAAAAGCCAGCGATCAGCACCAGCCCGAAGCGATGAACGCCGAAGATCCGCTGTTTATCCTTTATACCTCCGGCTCCACCGGCAAGCCAAAAGGCGTGCTGCACACCACCGGCGGATATCTGGTTTACGCGGCATCGACCTTTAAATACGTCTTCGACTATCACCAGGGTGATATTTACTGGTGCACCGCCGACGTCGGCTGGGTCACCGGCCACAGCTATCTGCTGTACGGCCCGCTGGCCTGCGGCGCGACCACGCTGATGTTCGAAGGCGTACCGAATTGGCCGACGCCTGCCCGTATGTGTCAGGTGGTCGATAAGCACAAGGTCAACATTCTTTATACCGCCCCAACCGCCATTCGCGCCCTGATGGCCGAAGGCGACAAAGCCATCGAAGGCACCGACCGCTCCTCCCTGCGTATTCTCGGCTCGGTTGGCGAGCCGATTAACCCGGAAGCCTGGGAGTGGTACTGGAAGAAAATCGGCAACGAAAAATGTCCGGTAATGGATACTTGGTGGCAGACTGAAACCGGTGGTTTCATGATCACCCCGCTGCCGGGTGCCACTCAACTGAAAGCCGGTTCCGCTACCCGTCCGTTCTTCGGCGTGCAGCCTGCGCTGGTGGATAACGAAGGCAACCCGCTCGACGGCGCGACCGAAGGCAACCTGGTGATCACCGACTCGTGGCCGGGCCAGGCGCGTACCCTGTTTGGCGATCACGACAGATTCGAGCAGACCTACTTCTCGACCTTCAAAAACATGTACTTCAGCGGCGACGGCGCGCGTCGTGACGAAGACGGTTACTACTGGATCACCGGACGCGTGGACGATGTGCTGAACGTTTCCGGTCACCGTCTGGGTACGGCTGAGATTGAATCAGCGCTGGTGTCCCATCCGAAAATCGCCGAAGCAGCGGTGGTGGGTATTCCGCACAACATCAAAGGCCAGGCGATTTATGCCTACGTCACCCTGAACCACGGCGAAGAGCCAACGCCTGAGCTGTACACCGAAGTGCGTAACTGGGTACGCAAAGAGATCGGCCCGCTCGCCACGCCGGACGTGCTGCACTGGACCGACTCGCTGCCGAAAACCCGCTCCGGCAAGATCATGCGCCGCATTCTGCGCAAAATCGCCGCGGGTGATACCAGTAACCTCGGCGATACCTCGACGCTCGCCGATCCTGGCGTGGTGGAAAAACTGCTCGAAGAGAAGCAGGCCATCGCAATGCCTTCTTAACTCACTTTTTTCTCCCTCTCCCTGTGGGAGAGGGCCGGGGTGAGGGCATCAGACCGCACCTTTACCCCCTCACCCTAACCCTCTCCCTCAAGGAAGAGGGAATAATAAAAGCCCCTCCTCTACACCAATACTCTGGAGAGTTCTGTGATGAATACTGATATTTATCAACGGATAGAACATAGTGCGCATTTCAGGGAGCTCGTCGAAAAACGGCAACGGTTTGCCTTCATCCTTTCCATCATCATGCTGATTATCTACGTCGGCTTTATTCTGCTGATCGCCTTTGCACCACACTGGCTGGGCACGCCGCTGCATGCAGGCACCAGCGTCACGCGCGGGATACCCATCGGTATCGGCGTGATCGTGATTTCATTTGTGCTGACCGGGGTCTACGTCTGGCGCGCGAACGGTGAATTTGATCGTCTCAATAAAGCGGTACTGCGTGAGGTAAAAGCATCATGAAGCGAGTTCTGACGGCGCTAGCCGCCACACTGCCTTTTGCAGCACATGCCGATGCCCTGACCGGCGAGGTCCAGCGCCAGCCAACCAACTGGCAGGCGATCATCATGTTCCTGATTTTCGTCTTGCTGACCCTGTACATCACCTACTGGGCGTCAAAACGCGTGCGTTCGCGTAACGATTACTACACCGCGGGCGGCAACATTACCGGCTTCCAGAACGGGCTGGCGATTGCGGGCGATTTTATGTCTGCCGCCTCGTTCCTCGGAATTTCCGCGCTGGTGTACACCTCCGGCTACGACGGTCTGATTTATTCCCTCGGCTTCCTGGTGGGCTGGCCGATCATTCTGTTCCTGATTGCCGAACGCCTGCGTAACCTCGGGCGCTACACCTTTGCTGATGTGGCGTCGTACCGCCTCAAGCAAGGCCCAATCCGCACTCTCTCAGCCTGCGGTTCGCTGGTGGTGGTTGCGCTTTACCTGATCGCCCAGATGGTCGGCGCGGGTAAACTGATCGAGCTGCTGTTCGGCCTGAACTACCACGTCGCCGTGGTGCTGGTCGGGGTGCTGATGGTGATGTACGTCCTGTTCGGCGGCATGCTCGCCACCACCTGGGTACAGATCATCAAAGCCGTGCTGCTGCTGTTCGGTGCGAGTTTCATGGCCTTTATGGTGATGAAACACGTCGGCTTTAGCTTCAATAACTTGTTCACCGAAGCGATGGCGGTTCACCCGAAAGGCGAAGCGATCATGAGCCCTGGCGGGCTGGTGAAAGACCCGATATCCGCCCTGTCCCTCGGTCTCGGTCTGATGTTTGGTACCGCCGGCTTGCCGCACATTCTGATGCGTTTCTTCACGGTATCAGATGCCCGCGAAGCGCGTAAAAGCGTCTTCTACGCCACCGGATTTATGGGCTATTTCTACATTCTGACCTTTATCATCGGCTTCGGCGCGATCATGCTGGTCGGCGCGAATCCGGCGTTTAAAGATGCGGCGGGGCAGCTGATTGGCGGCAATAACATGGCGGCGGTGCATCTGGCCGATGCCGTGGGCGGCAATCTGTTCCTCGGCTTTATCTCCGCCGTGGCTTTCGCCACCATTCTGGCGGTGGTTGCGGGCCTGACTCTGGCGGGCGCGTCGGCGGTTTCTCATGACCTGTACGCCAACGTCTGGCGTAAAGGGGCGACCGAGCGACAGGAGCTGAAAGTCTCTAAAATCACGGTGCTGATTCTGGGCGTGGTGGCAATCCTGCTGGGGATTCTGTTCGAGAAACAGAACATCGCCTTCATGGTCGGCCTGGCGTTCTCGATTGCGGCCAGCTGTAACTTCCCGATCATTCTCCTCTCCATGTACTGGTCAAAACTGACCACCCGTGGCGCGATGATTGGCGGCTGGCTGGGCCTGCTGACAGCGGTGGTGCTGATGATCCTCGGCCCGACTATCTGGGTGACAATCCTCGGCCACGAAAAAGCCATCTTCCCGTACGAATACCCGGCGCTGTTCTCGATTGCCGTGGCGTTCATTGGGATTTGGTTCTTCTCGGCCACCGATAACTCGCCGGAAGGTAACCTGGAACGCGACAAATTCCGCGCCCAGTTTATCCGTTCACAAACCGGTCTTGGGATCGATCAGGGCCGCGCGCATTAATCGTTAATCTTCCCCGGCCGCTCTGGCCGGGGATTCTTTTCAGAACATCACCCACGCCACCAGCGGCGCAACCAGCACCATCGTCACGCCGGAGAGCATCATCACCAGGCTGGCGACCACACCTTCCTGCTGACCGATTTCATACGACCGTGCGGTTCCCGCGCCGTGCGACGCCGCGCCAAATCCGGCCCCTTTCGCCATCCCTTCACGAATCGACAGACGTAAAAACAGCATATCGCCCACCGCCATGCCAAACACACCGGTCACCACGACAAACAGCGCCACCAGATCCGGCTGTCCGCCGAGGGGTTTCGCCGCCGCCAGCGCGAACGGCGTGGTGACAGAACGCACCGCCAGACTGCGCTGGATCTCATCGGACAGCGTGAACAACCGCGCCAGCCACACGGAGCTGGTCACCGCCACCACCGTGGCCGTCACCACGCCCGCGGTGAGCGACATCCAGTGACGTTTGATGATCGCGAGATTATCGTAAACCGGAACAGCAAAGGCGATGGTCGCCGGACCGAGCAGCCACAGCAGCCAGTGAGATTCACCAATATAGTTTTGCCAGGAGATGTGGCCGAAAACCAGCATCAGCACCAGTAAAATCGGGGTGAAGACCAGCGGCATCAGCGGCAAAGCGTGAAAGCGGCGGTACAACCGTTTATTGGCGAAATAAATAACCAACGTGACCAACAGGCACAGGACGCTTATCTGAAAGTTAGTCATGCTTCTGCCTGCTGATTTCAAAGCGATAGACTTTATCCACCACCCACGCCGTCGCGCCCAGCACCATCAGGGTGCTCAGGGCGATCACCGCAAAAATCCGCCAGCCGTCGACCATCAGCAGCTGCGCGTAGTTCACCACCGCCACCACCGCCGGAACGAAGAACAGTAGCATCTCCGCCAGTAACCAGCGAGCCCCTGCGCGGACCCAGTTCAGGGGAATGACGCGGCACAGAATCAGAGCGAGCATCAGCACCATTCCGACCAGATTAGCGGGGAGCGGCAGATGCAGCCAGGTAACGAGGTATTGGGCGAAAACAAAAAGGGCAGCGTAAAGCAGGACCTGAACCGGTACCTGGAGCCGTTGCACAACAGCAGGCGTAACACGACTTAACGCCACGGCCATGGGGAAATTCCTCAGAAATGAGATGAAGCGCCAGTATAGTGACCACACGGAGTGGACTGAAATGAATTAAAATCATCACAGGTATAGTTTCGAGGAATAATCATGGACATAAGAACGCTGCGCTATTTTGTCGAAGTGGTTCGCCAGCAGAGTTTTACCCGCGCAGCGGAAAAGTTGTTTGTTACCCAGCCCACCATCAGCAAGATGCTGAAAAATCTCGAAGATGAACTGAACTGTACCCTGCTGATCCGCGATGGCCGCAAGCTGTTGCTGACCGATACCGGGCGCGTGGTGTTTGAGCGCGGGCTGGCGATTCTGGCAGAATTTCGCCAGCTGGAGGCCGAGCTTGGCGATATTAACCATCTGAATAAAGGTCTGCTGCGCTTAGGTATTCCCCCGATGGTCGGGATGATGATGGCCGGGCCGATCAGCCTTTTTCGCCAGCGCTATCCCGGCGTCGAGCTGAAAATTTCCGAATTTGGTGGCCTGACCGTGCAGCAGGCGGTGATGAACGGCGAGCTGGATCTGGCGATGACCGCCCTGCCCGTCGAAGAGGACAGCGGCCTGTCGACGCTGCCGCTGTTCAGCCATCCCCTGTGTGTACTGGTGCCGCGCTCCGGCGACTGGCTGCACATCGACACGGTTAAACCTGAACGGCTGGCGGAACATCCGCTGCTGATTTACAACGAGGATTTCGCCCTCAGCCGCCAACTGATGCAGTTGTTTCACCAGCACGGCGTCAAACCGCGTATTGCGGTGCGCAGCGGTCAGTGGGATTTTCTGGCGGCGATGGTGCAGGCGGGCGTCGGAATCGCGATTTTGCCGCAGCCTATCTGCGAGCGGCTGGATAAAAACACCCTGCGCTGGATACCGCTGGAGAGCGATTTGCACTGGCAGTTAGGGATGATTTGGCGCGAAGGAGTCTATTTGTCGCACAGTGCCCAGGCGTGGTTGACATGTTGTGAGGGGTTTTGGGTGAAGGGGGAGTAGTCGTCTGTTTCCCCTCACCCTAACCCTCTCCCATGTACGGTCCGGGGACATGGTAGACAGGTGTTCGGGGACATGGTGAACACTATTTAACATCCTTTACCCATGGTGATCGACTTTTTCTTCAGGTCGATCACCCCCACTTTCGTGCTG